>NZ_JACJDU010000200.1:0-219 GCF_014163715.1 Shewanella sp. SR44-4
GACTGGGGTGAAGTCGTAACAAGGTAGCCCTAGGGGAACCTGGGGCTGGATCACCTCCTTACCTATACGACTAACTCAATACCTAAAGTGCAGAGATGCATGTGAGTGTTCACACAGATTACTTGTTAACTTCTTCGGAAGTAGAGTGAAACACACCGCTTGCCGGTTAAGTGTTGTTCTTTAACAATTTGGAAAGCTGATAGTACTAACTAAAGGCGC
>NZ_JACJDU010000201.1:0-219 GCF_014163715.1 Shewanella sp. SR44-4
GACTGGGGTGAAGTCGTAACAAGGTAGCCCTAGGGGAACCTGGGGCTGGATCACCTCCTTACCTATACGACTAACTCAATACCTAAAGTGCAGCGATGCATGTGAGTGTTCACACAGATTACTTGTTAACTTCTTCGGAAGTAGAGTGAAACACACCGCTTGCCGGTTAAGTGTTGTTCTTTAACAATTTGGAAAGCTGATAGTACTAACTAAAGGCGC
>NZ_JACJDU010000202.1:0-216 GCF_014163715.1 Shewanella sp. SR44-4
CTACTCTCGCATGGGGAGACCCCAAACTACCATCGGCGATACTGTGTTTCACTTCTGAGTTCGGAATGGGATCAGGTGGTGCCACAGCTCTATGGTTTCCAGACAAATTTTGTTTATCTAACGCATTATTCTTGATGCATTAAATAATAATTCGGAAAGCTGATTGCTTTTACTCTTATCAAGAGTCTTGAGTTCGACAAGTACACGGATGTACTT
>NZ_JACJDU010000203.1:0-215 GCF_014163715.1 Shewanella sp. SR44-4
GGTAACCCATCTGCGACTGCTACCGACAACCAGCCTGTGGACAATGTTGCCGCACCTGCACCCATCGTTGAGTTCAGCGGCATGGGCAGCGACGGCGTGTTCAACAGCGATGAGATCGGTACTGATGGCACTGTGACCGCGACCGTGACTCTCGCGACTGGCACCCAAGTTGGCGACACCTTGATTGTCACTGACGGCAACGGCAACACCCTATT
>NZ_JACJDU010000204.1:0-214 GCF_014163715.1 Shewanella sp. SR44-4
CAACCCAGATGGGTTTTACTGATACGACTTAGTATTAGAATGAGGCGCTTAAACAGTGGTCATAAAATGCTCCATGCGTTTATGACATCAAGTACATCCGTGTACTTGTCGAACTCAAGACTCTTGATAAGAGTAAAAGCAATCAGCTTTCCGAATTATTATTTAATGCATCAAGAATAATGCGTTAGATAAACAAAATTTGTCTGGAAACCAT
>NZ_JACJDU010000205.1:0-208 GCF_014163715.1 Shewanella sp. SR44-4
GATGCATGTGAGTGTTCACACAGATTACTTGTTAACTTCTTCGGAAGTAGAGTGAAACACACCGCTTGCCGGTTAAGTGTTGTTCTTTAACAATTTGGAAAGCTGATAGTACTAACTAAAGGCGCATGAATGACGATTCGTTGTTATTGATGTGATTACGTTAGTGCGAAAAACGTTAATGCGAAAGCATTAACACTTGAGTTCTCAA
>NZ_JACJDU010000206.1:0-205 GCF_014163715.1 Shewanella sp. SR44-4
ACCCCACTCTTATAAATAAGAACGACGCTTTCGGCTCAATGAATTCTGATTTCATTTAAAAGACTCGGAAGAATCAATTAAATGTTTGTACATATTACTATGAACACTCATCGTTGCATTGAGTTGTAATTTTTTGATTGCCAACATTCCGAAGAACAGAAGACAATTTCGAATAACTCAATACCTGTGAATGTCCACACAGATT
>NZ_JACJDU010000207.1:0-203 GCF_014163715.1 Shewanella sp. SR44-4
GATGGGTTACCGGCGATATCAATCACTTGCGCGGTCACATCAACATCGGTGGCGCCAGCAGTGACAGGCACTTCAACATCAAAGCCGTTGTCGAGCATGTCTTGAGTGACAGGGCCGTTAAATAGGGTGTTGCCGTTGCCGTCAGTGACAATCAAGGTGTCGCCAACTTCAGTGCCAGTCGCGAGAGTCACGGTCGCGGTCAC
>NZ_JACJDU010000208.1:0-203 GCF_014163715.1 Shewanella sp. SR44-4
CAAACAGCTAAAATCCCGGGCGTTAAACTGCTTAACACTCAAACAGCTAAAATCCCGGGCGTTAAACTGCTTAACTCTCAAACAGCTAAAATCCCGGGCGTTAAACTGCTTAACACTCAAACAGCTAAAATCCCGGGCGTTAAACTGCTTAACTCTCAAACAGCTAAAATCCCGGGCGTTAAACTGCTTAACACTCAAACAGC
>NZ_JACJDU010000209.1:0-201 GCF_014163715.1 Shewanella sp. SR44-4
GGTAATCTCCCCATTTTTAGCTGAGGTCAAAAGTAGAGACTTAGGCCACTAGTGCCAGTTTTTGCTTTGGTGGGATACCACCAATTGCTGTATTGGGTCTTTCATTGTTATAAAACCATAGCCATTGTGTCGCATGTTCCTGTACCTCGGCAATACTATTCCAAAGATATTGGCTCAGCCATTCGTATCGCACAGTCCGAT